>NZ_NEIQ01000050.1:0-2578 GCF_002112765.1 Pseudomonas sp. B6(2017)
CAACACTGACCGGCTGCTGATCTTTATTGACAACGGCAAGGTCCGCTGCACCGCGGCCGCCAGCCTCTCGTTCGAGTACAGCTATGACCTGCAGGTGATTCTGACCGACTTCGCCGGCCACCCCGACAGCGTGATGGTGCCACTGCTAGCCTGGCTGCGCGTGAATCAGTCCGAGCTGCTGGAGAACCTGGACAAGTCGGCCGAGGGCATCAAGTTCGAGGCAGATCTGCTCGATAAGAGCAAGGTCGACATGAGCCTCAGCCTGCCACTGACCGAGCGCGTCGTCGTGCGCACCGAAGACATGGGCACCGTCACCATCAGCCACCCGGGCGAGCCACAACGTAACCTCAACCTGGCGGATGGCCTTGGCGAGTGGATCGTCCCCAATGGCTGAGCTCGAAGCCCTGGAAGACTGGGCCGCCGGCCTGCTGGGACGCCTGCATCCCAGCACCCGAAACAAGCTCGCCCGCAGCGTCGGCCAGGCCCTGCGGCGCAGTCAGCAACAACGGATCATCGCCCAGCGCAACCCGGACGGCAGCAAGTACGCCCCGCGCAAACAGCGGAACCTGCGGGGCAAGCAAGGCCGGATCAAGCGCAAGGTGAAGATGTTTCAGAAGCTGCGGACGGCTAGTTTCTTGAAGGTCCAAGGGGATGGCCGGGCGATCAGCGTCGGTTTTACTGGGCGGGTCGCCCGAATAGCGCGCGTGCATCAATACGGGCTGAGGGATCGGGCTGAGCCTGGAGCACCAGACGTGAAGTATGAACAACGCGAGGTGCTCGGCTTTACCGATGCGGACCTCGACCTGATCCGCGACCAGTTGCTCTCCTACCTCACCCTGTAGCCGGCCTGGCTACAACACACCCCGGCTGCGTCCGCGTGCGCGTAGCGCCATCCTCGGCGCTATGAACGATCTAGCCACCCTCGCCCGCCTGATTGAAAACCTCGTCCGCTTCGGCGTCGTCGCCGCTGTGCAGATGACCCCGCCGCGCGTGCGGGTGAAAACTGGCGAGCTCACCACCACCTGGCTGCCCTGGCTGGCCGTGCGTGCCGGCGCTGACCGGGAATGGGACCCTCCCACCGCCGGCGAGCAGGTCCTGCTGATCAGCCCCTCGGGCCAGCTCGGCAACGGCGTGGTCTTGACCGGCCTGTTCAGCGATAGTGCGCCGGCCAATGGCAACCGCGCCGGCCTGCACCGCCGCACGTACAGCGACGGCACGGTGATCGAGTACGACAGCGTGGCCCACCACCTCAACGCCACCCTGGCCCCGGGCGGAACCACCAACCTGGTCAGCACCGGCGGCATCACCATCGTCGGCCCGATCACTCACCAGGGCGACTACACCCAAACCGGCAACCAGACCGTCACCGGCAAAGTCACCGTGTCGCAAGACGTGATCGCCGCCGGCATCAGCCTGATCAAGCACCTGCATGGCGGGGTAATGCCCGGTGGCGCGAAGACAGGAGCCCCGGAATGAACCGAGAAACCGGCGCCGCGATCAGCACCTCGGAACACATCGAGCAATCGTGCAGCGACATTCTCAGCACACGCCTCGGTACCCGCGTCATGCGCCGCGAGTACGGCAGCCTCCTGCCCGAGCTGGTCGATCACCCGTTCAACGACCAGACCCGCCTGCGCGTGTACGCGGCCACCGTGATGGCGCTGATGCGCTGGGAACAGCGCATCAGCCTGAGCCGGGTTCAGTTCCTGGGCGCCACCCTGCAGGGTAGCGCCGTGCTGGATATCGAATGCCGGCGGGTCGATAGCAACGAACCGCTGAACATCAGTGTCACCCTGCAGCTGGGGGCCAGTGCATGAACACCTTCGTCCCTATCGACCTAAGCCAGCTCCCCCCGCCAATGATCGTCGAGCAGATCGACTACGAGCTGATCCTCGCCGAGCGCAAGGCCTACGCCATCAGCCTGTGGCCTGCTGACGAGCGACCAGAGATCGCCGCCCGCCTGGATATGGATTCGGAGCCCCTGGCCAAGTTGCTCCAGGAGAACGCCTACCGTGAAATGGTCTGGCGCCAACGGGTAAACGAGGCCGCGCTCGCCAATCTGCTGGCCACCGCCAAGGGCACCGACCTGGAGCAGTTGGCCGCCAACTACAACGTCAAGCGCCTGGTGGTGCAGGAGGCCAAGCCGAATGCGGTACCGCCTCAACCGCGGATCATGGAAAGCGACGACAGCCTGCGCGAACGCGCGCAGATGGCATGGGAAGGCCTGAGCACTGCCGGCCCGCGCAACAGCTACATCTTCCACGCCCGGGCCGCCGATGGCCGTGTCGCCGATGCCACTGCCGAGAGCCCATCGCCAGCCGTGGCGGTGGTGACCGTGCAGAGCCTGCTCGAAGACGGCACTGCGCCGCCGGATCTGCTGGCCGCGGTCAATCGCTACCTGAGCGACGACGACCGGCGCCCGGTGGCCGACCGCCTGATCGTCCAGGGCGCCACCATCTTGCGCTACAAGGTCAAGGCAAAGCTCTACCCGCTGTCGAACGGCCCTGAGGCGGAACCGATCCTCGCCGCGGCGGAAAAAAGCCTGCAGGCCTACGTGTACCAGCGCCGGCGGCTAGGA
>NZ_NEIQ01000051.1:0-2577 GCF_002112765.1 Pseudomonas sp. B6(2017)
CAAGATCATCATCGGCGGCACCCCGACCATCAAGGGGCTGTCGGCAATCGATGCTGAGCTGGAGCTGTCGGACAAGCGTATTGGCCTGGTGCCGTGTCATGAATGCGGGCAGGCCCACGCGCTGAGCTTCGAACACCTGCACTGCGATGAAGACCCGCACTATTTCCATGAGGTCTACGGCAAGCGCCGTCCCGAAACGGCGTTCTATGTTTGCCCGCATTGCAGCGCCATCTGGGACGACCACCAGAAGAACGCGAACCTCAAGCACGGCCGCTGGGAAGCGACCGCCGAGTTTCGCGGAATCGCCGGCTACATCATCAACGAGCTGTATGCCACGTTCCACGGCTCACGCTTCGAAGTGCTGATGGAGAAGAAGCTGCAAGCCGAGCATGCAGCATCGAACGGCAACATTGGCCCAATGATCGCCTTTACCAACAGCTCGATGGGTGAGAGCTACGAGTACAAAAGCAACGCGCCCAAGACCGACGACCTGGAGAAACGCGCCGAGCCCTATGCCGAGCTGACCGCGCCCAAGGGCGTGCTGCTGGTGACGGTGGGTGTGGACGTCCAGGGTGACCGCCTGGCGCTGCTGATCGTGGGCTGGGGCAGGGGGGAGGAGTCCTGGCGGTTGTACTGGGGCGAGCTACCGGGCAACCCGATAGACCCCCATGACCCGGTGTGGTCTGAGCTGGACAAGATCATTTCCACGCCGATTCCGGTCGATGGCGGCGCCCAGATTGCGGTGTCGGCGGTGAGCCTCGACAGCTCGGACGGCAACACCAGTGACGCGGTGTACACCTACGTGCGAGACCGGCAGCGCTTTAACATCATGGCGATCAAGGGCGCGTCCATCGACAGCCGGGACCGGGAGATCTTCACCAAGCCGGCGCAGTCCGCAGACACCACCCAAGACAACACCAAGGCCGCCAAGTACGGGCTGCGGGTGTTCATCGTCGGTACGCACAAGGCCAAGACGCTGATCGATGGCCGGATGCGGCTCACCGGCAGCGGGCCCGGCCGGATGCACTGGTACAGCGAGATCCGCGCGGACTATTACGAGCAGGTCACAAACGAGGTGCTGGCCCCGCATCCCCGCCAGCCCAGCAAGATGGTTTGGCAGAAGAAAGCCGGCCGGCGCAACGAAGCGCTGGACTGTGAGGTGTACGCGTTGCACGCGGCCCGCAGCCTGAAAACGCATCTGCTGCGCGACAACGAATGGGACCAGCTGGAGCAGCAGCTGCTCCAGCCCACCCTCTTTACCACCGAGCAGGCGGTAGCCCCGGTTCCACGTCGCGCAGTGACTCGCGGCAGGGGCACCCGGAGCCGCGTCGGCTAATCACTGAGGTTCAACATGACTGATGCACAACAACGCCTGGCGGAAGTCAGGGCGGCGATCTCGGCCGTCCTGAAAACCGGTCAGCGCCTGCGCCGATCTGAGCGTGAGGTTCAGCTAGCCGAACTCAACAGCTTGCGGCTGCTGGAAAGACAGTACGCCGCCGATGTTGCCGCCGAGCAGGCCGCGCTCCAGGGACGTGGCCGTAGTCGCGTTTCCTACATGGGGATTTGATCATGTGGCCATTCCGTAGCCGAGAGGCACCGGCCGAGCAACTGATGCGCGAGGCCATCAAGGTGGCCCGCGCTTCGGTTGACGGCGGGCAGATCGTCGCCCAGGGCGGCGGCGGTGGCGTTGAAACCCGTTGGCGTGGCGCCTCGCGGGTGCTGCGCAGCATGGCCAGTTGGATACCCGGCCTGGGTAGCCCTCGCCGTGACTTCAACCAGGGCGAGCGGCGCATGCTGGTGGCGCGCTCCCGCGATGCGATGCGTAATCACCTGATCGCCCGGGCAGCCGTCCTGCGGTTGCGCACCAACGTGGTGGGCACCGGCCTGGTGTGTCGGGCCCAGGTCGACCACGAAGCCCTGGGCTTGACCGAGGAGCAGGGCGACGCGCTCAACGGCGAGCTGGATCGGGTCTGGTCGCTGTACGCCGATGACCCTCGCGAGTGTGATGCCGAGGCCACGTTGAACCACTACCAGCTCCAGGCCCTGGTGCTGGTGTCGTCGTTGGTGGCGGGGGATGTGCTGGTGGCCAGCCCGGACCAGGAGCGCGCCGGCTGTGTGTTCAGCACCCGGCTACAACTGATCGAGGCCGACCGGGTGAGCAACCCGAACGGCGGGTTGGATAAGGTCGACCTGGTCGATGGCGTCGAGTTTGACGGCCTGGGTGCGCCGATTGCTTACCACGTTTGCACTGGCTATCCCGGCGAACACCTGGCCGGCCGCCCGCTGGCCTGGGAGCGGTTGACCGCCTTCGGTGCTGTGACCGGGCGCCGCCGCGTGCTGCATGTCCTCGCGGACAAGGAGCGGCCCGGCCAGAAGCGCGGCATGCCCTACCTGGCCCCGGTGCTGGAACCGTTGCAGAAGCTGGAGCGCTACAGCAGCGCCGAGCTTATGGCGGCGGTGATCTCGGCGATGTTCACCGTGTTCATCAAGAAAAGCTCCGAGTTCCCAACGAGCAATCTGCCGATGACGGCCTTGTCCGATGAACAGCCCGGGGGCGACAACACTTCGGACGGTGAG
>NZ_NEIQ01000052.1:0-2539 GCF_002112765.1 Pseudomonas sp. B6(2017)
GCCCAACCCCCGTCCGACCCGGTCCCTGGCGTCCAAACTGTCGATCGGCGTGTCCACGCCGTTCCAGCAGCAATACCCGCAGTTGGTGGAGTTCTTCACCAAGGTCGACCTGCCCATCGGCCCTCTGAACCAGGCCCTGGCGCAGATGAGCGAGAACCACAGCGAGCCCCGGGACAGCGCCCGGGCATTCCTGCGGCAACACCCCGACCTGTGGCGTGCCTGGGTGCCCGCTGACGTGGCGGACAAGCTCGCTGCGACACTCTAGCGGTGTGTCCCGCCTGCGCCTTGCGCGACGGCGGGACTGGCTTTAGAAACGGGTCTGCACGGCCACCTCGAAGGTTCGCGGCTGGCCCAGGTAATACGCCGGCGACACATGGGCGAACTGGCCATAGACCTCGTTGGTCAGGTTGCGCACCCGGCCGGTGATGCTGGTGTGGCTGTCGAGCTGGTAGCGCAGGAAGCTGCCATACAGGGTGTAGGCCGGCATGGTCAGGGTATTGGCATTGTCGGCGTAGACCGAGGCCACGTAGCGGGCATCGACCCCGGCCTGCCAATTGCTCGCCAGATCGTAGGTCAGCCACAGGTTGGCCAGGCGCGAGGGCACGTTGGTGGGGGTATTGCCCTTGCGCGAGACCACCGCGCCGCTGGCGAGCTTCTCGTTGAACGCATCGTATTGGGCATCCACCCAGGCGAAGTTGCCCTGGGCCAGCAGGCGTGGAGTGATGCGCAGCGAGCTGGCCAGCTCGATGCCCTTCGACGTCTGCTGGCCCACCGGAATGCTATTGGCCGGGTCCAGTGGATCGGTCACGGCGAAGTCCTTGCGTTCGATGCGGTAGGCCGCCACGGTCGCCGAGCCACGACCGTCCAGGTAGTCGAACTTGCTCCCCACTTCCCACTGCTTGCCGGTGGATACGTCGAAGTTCTGGGTACCGCTGGGCTGTTCGGCGGCGGTGCTGTATTGCACATAGACGTTGGCGCTGGGCAAGAACTGCCAGGTCAGGCCCAGGCGTCCGGTGACCGGCTCCCAGCTGCGCTTGAAGTGGCGCGGGTTGCTGGCGGTGATGGCGCGGTGGTTGGTCACGTCCAGGTCGATGGCGTCGTAGCGCAAACCGCTGAGCAGCGACAGCTCGTCGGTCAGGGCCAGGCGGTTCTCGATGAACAGCGCGCGGGTGGTGACCTGATTGGTCTTGTCCTTGGCCCAGCCCTGGCGGGTTCCTTCCAGTTCGTAGAAGTGCCTAGGACGGTAGCTGTTCGGGTCGACGCTGTTGCGTGCAGGTACGTTGTTCGGCGAATTGGTGGTGCTGTTGACCTTGTACTCGAAACCGGCGGCCCAGGTGGTGTCGAGGCCCAGCAGTTGGTCTTCGTGACGCACCTCGAACTGGTTGCCCACCTGGTTGCCCTGGTGCCGCACCAGGTAGGCGGTGGAGCGGTTCACCAGCCGGTTGTCGGGGCTGTACTGGTAGGTCTCCAGGTTGCGGTAGTCACGCTGGCTGTCCAGGTGGTAGAGGGTATTGCGCAGGCTGGTGCTGTCGTTGATCCGGTAGTCGAGGATCGAGCGCAGCCAGACGGTGCGCTGTTCGTACAGGCCATCGGCGACGTTGTAGTTGTTGAAGCGGTTGTGCTTGTCGATCTTCAGGTCGCCGGCCTTGGGATTGAGTACCGGCGTGCCCCAGTAGGGGCTGTCCTCGTGCTCGTCCTGATACTCCACGGCCAGGGTATGGGACAGGTCCGGGGTCAGGTCGCTGAGCAGGGAGAATGCCAGGCTCCAGGCGTCGCGCTCCTGGCGGTCGATATAGCCGTTGCTGGTGTTGTGGCTGACATCCAGCCGCGCGAAGTGCTGCACATCGGCGCTGGCCGGGCTCAGGGCATGGTTGACCCCGAAGGCGGTCTGGGTGGTGTCGAAGCTGCCATAGCCGAGCAGTCCCTCGGCGGCCCGTTCGCGGCGTTCGGCCAGCTTGGTCACGTAGTTCAGCGAGCCGCCCACGGAGCCTGCGCCATTGATCAGCGACGACGGACCGCCCACCAGTTCCACCCGGTCGTAGATCCAGGCGTCCACAGGGCGGGCCAGGCCGGTGGCGACATTGATGCCATTGAACATCTGGGTGATCTGGCCACTGGTGAAGCCACGGTAGGAAACGAAGCCGCCGAACCCCGGAGGAGCGCTGGCATTGACCCCGGGCAGGGCATTGGCGGCGTCCTGGAAGGTACGATCGCCCCGGCGTTCGATGTCCTGGCGGTTGCTTACCGCTACCGAGGCAGGGGTTTCGCGCAGGCTCAGGCCCAGGCGCGAGGCCATGCCGCTGGATTGGTCCAGGGACAGGCCGGGCTCGGCCTCGGTTTCGTCGGCGCCGATGGTGGTGGGGGCCAGTTCAACGCGCTGCGCGCCCCAGGCATTGGCACACAGGCAGCCCAGCAGGCTCGCCAGCAGAGGAAGGTGTTTCATTGATAGGTCCTGAATTCTTGACTAGGAAACAGCCCACGGCCATGCGCCACGCAAAGGGCGCGGTGGGTGGGGCGGGTAGGGGCAAGAGTCAGGCGT
>NZ_NEIQ01000053.1:0-1754 GCF_002112765.1 Pseudomonas sp. B6(2017)
TCTCGTAAAGAGCTTGCCAACGCCATCCGCGCACTCAGCATGGACGCCGTACAAAAAGCAAATTCCGGCCACCCGGGGGCCCCTATGGGCATGGCGGACATCGCCGAAGTCCTGTGGCGTGACTACCTCAACCACAACCCGACTAACCCGCACTGGGCTGACCGCGACCGTTTCGTGCTCTCCAACGGCCACGGCTCCATGTTGATTTACAGCCTCCTGCACCTCACCGGCTACGACCTGCCGATGCGCGAGCTGGAAAACTTCCGTCAGCTCCATTCCAAAACCCCGGGCCACCCGGAGTATGGTTACACCCCGGGCGTTGAGACCACCACCGGCCCGCTGGGCCAGGGTATCGCCAACGCCGTCGGCTTCGCCATCGCCGAACGCACCCTGGCGGCGCAGTTCAACCGCCCTGGCCACGACATCGTCGATCACCACACCTACGCCTTCATGGGCGACGGCTGCATGATGGAAGGCATCTCGCACGAAGTCTGCTCCCTGGCCGGCACCCTCAAGCTCGGCAAGCTGACCGCCTTCTACGATGACAACGGCATCTCCATCGACGGCCACGTCGACGGCTGGTTCACCGACGACACCGCCCTGCGTTTCGAAGCCTACGGCTGGCACGTGGTGCGCAACGTCGACGGCCACAACCCGGACGCCATCAAGGCCGCGATTGAAGAAGCCCGCAAGGTGACCGACAAGCCGTCGCTGCTGATGTGCAAGACCGTTATCGGCTTCGGCTCGCCGAACAAGGCCGGCACCCATGACGTGCACGGCGCCGCGCTGGGCGCCGCCGAAGTGGCCGCCACCCGCGAAGCGCTGGGCTGGAAATACGCCGCCTTTGAAATCCCGCAGGACATCTACGCCCAGTGGGACGCCAGGGAAGCCGGTCAGGCCAAAGAAGCGGCCTGGAACGACAAGTTCGCCGCCTACGCCAGGGCCTTCCCGGAACTGGCCGCCGAGTTCAAGCGCCGCATGAACGGCGAGCTGCCGGCGGACTGGAAAGCGGACGCCAAAGCGTTCGTGGAAAAACTGCAGGCCAACCCGGCCAACATCGCCAGCCGCAAGGCGTCGCAGAACGCGCTGGAAGCGTTCGGCAAGGTGCTGCCGGAGTTCCTGGGCGGCTCCGCCGACCTGGCGCCGAGCAACCTGACCATGTGGTCCGGTTCGAAAGCGCTGAACGTTGACCCGGCGGGCAACTACATTCATTACGGCGTGCGCGAGTTCGGCATGACCGCCATCACCAACGGCATCGCGCTGCACGGCGGCTTCCTGCCGTACTCGGCGACCTTCCTGATGTTCGTGGAATACGCCCGCAACGCGGTGCGCATGGCGGCGCTGATGAAGCTGCGCAACGTGTTCGTCTACACCCACGACTCCATCGGTCTGGGCGAAGACGGCCCGACCCACCAGCCGGTGGAGCAGCTGGCGAGCCTGCGCGTGACCCCGAACATGAGCACCTGGCGTCCGTGTGACCAGGTGGAATCGGCGGTGGCGTGGCAGTACGGCATCGAGCGCAACGACGGCCCGACCACGCTGGTGTTCTCGCGCCAGAACCTGACCCAGCAGCCGCGCACCGCAGAGCAGCTGGCGAACGTGTACCGCGGCGGCTACGTGCTGAAAGACTGCGCGGGCACGCCGGACGTTATCCTGATTGCCACCGGCTCCGAAGTGGGCATCACGGTGGAGGCGGCGGACAAGCTGACCGCGGCGGGCCGCAAGGTGCGCGTGGTGTCGATGCCGTCGACCGA
>NZ_NEIQ01000054.1:0-1581 GCF_002112765.1 Pseudomonas sp. B6(2017)
CGGGCCTCGTTGGCTTTCCGATCCTGCTCAGTGAAGGTTTTCTTGCTCTGCGAGAAGTCCATTGTCGTCCTCGATAGTTTCGATGGTTGGGATCTCAGGAGGTGGCGCCGGGTGATCGGTGGGAATGTCCACCGGGCCGGCGGCGGTCACGGTCACGGTCACAGGCTCAGGGAAGCGGATGGCGTTGGTCGCCGTGGCTTCGTCGTAGGGCAGGAGCAGCGTGATCGACAGGAGGCCATCAGTGGACATGACAGCTTTGTCGGCGAACAGGGGTGAGTCGATGGCCTCGAGCTCCAGCTCATAACCTCGCTCAAGCGGAGAAAAGTCGAACGCCTCGCCGTTGATGGTGATGGCATAGCCCTCAATGGAGACTGACTCGAGGCGCGGGAACATGTCCGTACACACGGGGGAAAATTTGATAATAACCATTATCGCCACCTACCCACGGCAAGATATCTTGCTTGATACTGAGCGTTAGCCGCATGACTGAAGCCAACTACTCGGCATTGGTTCGGGTTGTTCCCTTCCCCTACCGATCCCCAACAATATGCGTATGCAGAGTAAGAGACGGAGGGAATGACAACCCCAATCGTCACGAACGGAACCGGAAAGGTAAATATTTCAGCGGCGCCGAGAAAGACACCCGTTGAAACTTGATTTGATGTTGTCTGGATGGTTGAGCTCTCCTTCCAGCAAATCATGGTCCCGTCCGAGAACTTAACTGCGGTCCCGTTGCTGTTCGTTATTGACTCTTCGTTAACCTGCATCCATGGCTGGATTCCACCGTTGATGCAGCCCCTATAAAACATCTTGTTGCCAGTCGTGGAAAGAATAAGTTGCGTCCAGTTGCTCGAGGACTTCTCGTAGAACGTTGTCTTTATTGTTCCGTATACGCCTGGATTGGGGCCGTTTAGGGTTCCTGGGTGCACTAGCAAATCACCGCTGGCCGCAACGTTATTTGCGTCGTTGCACGCCAGTAGAGAGGTAGCCCCCATACCAAAATCACCAACATCTAGCCCGCTGTTCCACTTCGCCCAGATTCCGTTGATTTTGGTCCTGGAATACTGTTTTCCAGCTCCCCCGCCTACCGCGATTTGAACCCCATATGCAGTGTTAGAGTTGGCCAGATGAATAACGTAAAAAGTTGACGTCTGGAATGGTAGCGATCCAGTTCCGTCCGGACTTACATACACAAAAGAGTTAACCGTTAACCCATTCAGTTGCACCTCAGGAATATCTTTTACTTGATCTGCAAGCCCGTACTGCTGGAGTAATGACTTTACTGTCGTCGAAAAGTCGCTGATCGTGCTGGAAACCTGTGTTCCGGTGTGGTTTGCCCGCGCGAGAAGTTCGGCGTCTGGCCGGTTCTTTGTTGCGCCCGGCTGGGAACCTGCTGTCTTGTCGTACAGTTCCTGGGTCATGTCGTTGACTTTCGTCATTGCAGAGCGGAACGTATCGCCGCCCTGCCCAGTGGGGATAACCCCGAGTTCAATGTTCTTGCGTGCCATGGCTTCTCCAACTAGCGGGGAGGATCAAAAGGATATTGATATTCAGAGACATCAATATAAGGACATTGAGGAA
>NZ_NEIQ01000056.1:0-1565 GCF_002112765.1 Pseudomonas sp. B6(2017)
CATTCTTTTCATTCCAATGTCCAGGGTGGGTGGCTACAAGGACACGGCTTAACTTCAGTCCCATAGGTTCACCATCTGCCGCTGTGGGGCTGTGGTTTGGGTGTCCGGCATCAGTACGGCGAGGCCCTGGGGCAGGATTGGCCCGTGGTCGGCCAGCCCGGGGTTCGCTTCGAGTACCGCCTCGGTGACGCCCGCCGTGCGGCCGTAGTGCCGCCAGCAGACGGCGTCGACCGTGTCGTTTTGCTGGGCGCGCAGGGTGACGGCCATCAGATCAGGTCCACGGTGGTGCGCGGGGTAGCGAGAAAGTCGCGAATCGCCCAGCGCAGGTCGCGGTGGTAGTCGTCGATGTTCGGGGCCAGTTCCTCGGCCTTGCGGTTGCCAGCGTTTGTGCTGTCGTAGGAGCGGTACCGCTCACATACTTCGGCGCCGACCCCGGCCTCGATGGCGCGGTGGTACAGGTGCACCTGGACCGATTCGCCGTTGACCTGCCGCGCCGGTACTTCGCGCAGCTCGTTATAGCCCTGGGCCTGCTTGCTGAGCTGCCAGGCCTCCAGCTCGCGGTTGACGTTGATCGCGGTGTTGATCACTGCGGTTTCGAGCCGGGCAGAATTGACGCTGCCGTCGATACGCAGCGTGGCGCGCACCCGGTCGAGATCGATCGAGGGCCAGAATGGGTCGGTGTTGATATGGCCGCCAGGCGTGCTGCCGTTGGCTACGAATCCGCTCATGGTGCTGCGCTCAATAAGTCGCCGGTGGTCGGGGCTTCACGTTCAGGAGGAGCGGCCTGGCCGGTCCGCCCCGAGCCGGCGGGGTGCGTGGGGACGCTCGGTTAACTGCTTGCCGTTGAGGGGGCTGGTGCAGTGTGTTTCTTGAGGAGGCGGTCGACGCGCTCCAGATCCTTTTTGCCGCCGCAGTTGCTGTGCAGCTCAATGGCCCTGGCCAGGTTCCCCCGGGCTTTCTCCAGGGGCTCCAAGGCCTCGGCGGCTGGGGTGTCGTCCGTGACCAGCGCAGAGAAGGCCTTGCCGATGGCCAGGTGCAGCTTGGCCCGGGCCTGGTCTGGCATGTCTTCCTTGGTAGTGATCTGCTCGGTGCGCAGGAGCAATTCGAGGTCGAAGCTGCCGCCGGCTTTCTGAGCGTTGAGCGCGGCCTCGGCGATTTCCTCGGCGACGATGGTGCCGGTGGTGCGCTCGAAGCGGTCGGGCATGATCAACTGGTGCTCGATCACGTAGGCCGCGATGTCCAGGGCGCCTTTGAAGTCGCCGGCATCGATGCGCCATACCATCAGCGTGGTGAGCACTTGGTCTTGAGCGCCTTTGCCTTCGGCCAACACTCCTTCGACATAGGGCTCGTACTCGGGCAGCAGTAGGCGTTTCAGCTCTGCCTTGCCCTCGTTGGACTGCACCTGTTTCAGCCGCAGGTAGTCTTGGTGCAGCTTGGATAGGTGCAGTTCGTAGGAGGTGGCGCCTTCCATGGTCATGGCCGGCCCGGCGACAGCAGCCGCTTCGATGGCTGCTGTAACGCGTTGAAAGTGACGACGGCAGGGGTTGGTCATGATCGTCAGCCTC
>NZ_NEIQ01000057.1:0-1564 GCF_002112765.1 Pseudomonas sp. B6(2017)
CATTCTTTTCATTCCAAGGTCCAGGGTGGGTGGCTACAAGGACACGGCTTAACTTCAGTCCCATAGGTTCACCATCTGCCGCTGTGGGGCTGTGGTTTGTGTGTCCGGCATCAGTACGGCGAGGCCCTGTGGCAGGATTGGCCCGTGGTCTGCCAGCCCTGGGTTCGCCTCGAGCACCGCCTCGGTGACGCCCGCCGTGCGGCCGTAGTGCCGCCAGCAGACGGCGTCGACCGTGTCGTTTTGCTGGGCGCGCAATGTGATGGCCATCAGATCAGGTCCACGGTGGTGCGCGGGGTAGCGAGAAAATCGCGGATCGCCCAGCGCAGGTCGCGGTGGTAGTCGTCGATGTTCGGGGCCAGTTCCTCGGCCTTGCGGTTGCCGGCGTTGGTGCTGTCGTAGGAGCGGTACCGCTCACACACTTCGGCGCCGACCCCGGCCTCGATGGCACGGCGGTAAAGGTGCACCTGGACCGATTCGCTGTTGACCTGCCGCGCTGGTACTTCGCGCAGCTCGCTATAGCCCTGGGCCTGCTTGCTGAGCTGCCAGGCCTCCAGCTCGCGGTTGACGTTGATCGCGGTGTTGATCACCGCGGTTTCGAGCCGGGCAGGGGTGACGCTGCCGTCGATACGCAGCGTGGCGCGCACCTGGTCGAGATCGATCGAGGGCCAGAATGGGTCGGTGTTGATATGGCCGCCAGGCGTGCTGCCGTTGGCTACGAATCCGCTCATGGTGCTGCGCTCAATAGGTCGCCGGTGGTCGGGGCTTCACGTTCAGGAGGAGCGGCCTGGCCGATCCGCCCCGAGCCGGCGGGGTGCGTGGGGACGCTCGGTTAACTGCGGGCCGTTAAGGGGCTGGCGCAGTGTGTTTCTTGAGGAGGCGGTCGACGCGCTCCAGATCCTTTTTGCCGCCGCAGTTGCTGTGCAGCTCGATGGCTCGGGCCAGGTGACCCCGGGCTTGTTCGAGGGGCTTCAAGGCCTCTGCTGCGGGGGTATCCTCGGTGACCTGGGCCGAGTACGCCTTGCCGATGGCCAGGTGCAGCTTGGCCCGGGCCTGGTCTGGCATGTCTTCCTTGGCAGTAATCTGCTCGGTGCGCAGGAGCAACTCCAGGTCGAAGCTGCCGCCGGCTTTCTGGGCGTTGAGCGCGGCCTCGGCGATTTCCTCGGCGACGATGGTGCCGGTGGTACGCTCGAAGCGGTCGGGCATGATCAACTGGTGCTCGATCACGTAGGCCGCGATGTCCAGGGCGCCTTTGAAGTGGCCGGCATCGATGCGCCACACCATCAGCGTTGTCAGCACTTGGTCTTGAGCGCCTTTGCCTTCGGCCAATACGCCTTCGACATAGGGCTCGTACTCGGGCAGCAGTAGGCGTTTCAGCTCTGCCTTGCCCTCGTTGGACTGCACCTGTTTCAGCCGCAGGTAGTCCTGGTGCAGCTTGGATAGGTGCAGTTCGTAGGAGGTGGCGCCCTCCATGGTCATGGCCGGCCCGGCGACAGCAGCCGCTTCGATGGCTGCTGTAACGCGTTGAAAGTGACGACGGCAGGGGTTGGTCATGATCGTCAGCCTC
>NZ_NEIQ01000058.1:0-1533 GCF_002112765.1 Pseudomonas sp. B6(2017)
AACCTGTTTTCCGAGGCCATCGAGGTGGCCTTCGAATTCGAGGAAGTCGAGGACGAAAGCGGCAAGGTCGCAGGCCTGTTCAGCCGCGTGCTCGACCTCCTCGGTAAGAGCAAGGACAAGGAAGGCAAGGATGCCGCTCTATTCACTGAACTCGGCGAGGCCGTCGAGGCCATGGCTGAGCACGTCGCCGGCCAGGGCCAGGCCTTCGCTGCCGAGAAAGCTGCGCGCGAAAGCCTGCAAGCCAAGCACGACAAGCTGGCTGCCGACTTCTCGGCGCTGGTGGAAAAACTCGAAAAGACGCCAGCCGGCACCGGCCAGCAACCGCAGTTCACCGCTCGCCCCGCGGCTACGGGTGGTGACGGGACCCTCGTCACCGACTGCTGATCCCAACATGGACAACACCAAGCCAAGGAACATCGGAGAGCACCATGCGTAACGATACCCGCGTTCTGTACAACGCCTACCTGCAACAACTCGCCCAGCTGCACGGTGTGAGCGACGTCACCACCAAATTCACGGCAGCCCCAAGCGTTGCCCAGACACTGGAAACCCGAATTCAGGAGTCCAGCGCGTTCCTCAGCGCCATCAACGTGTACGGCGTCTCCGAACAGTCGGGCGAGAAGATCGGCATTGGCATCGACGGCACCATTGCCAGCACCACCGACACCACCGTCAAGGACCGTGAACCCCGCGACCCGAGCGCCCTGGACAATCGCGGGTACGCCTGCACCCAGACCAACTTCGACACCGGGATTCGCTACCAGAAGCTCGATCAGTGGGCCAAGTTCAAGGACTTTCAGGCGCGTATCCGTGACGCCATCATCAAGGCCCAGGCCCTCAACCGGATCATGATCGGCTGGAACGGCATTAGCCGCGCCGCGACCTCCAACTCATCCACCAACCCGCTGTTGCAGGACGTGAACATTGGCTGGTTGCAGAAGATGCGTCTGGAAAACGCGGCTCGCGTGTTGCATGAAGTGGTCGACGGAAGCGGCAAGATCCAGATCGGAGCGGGTAAGGACTTCGAAAACATCGACGCTCTGGTCGTGAGCATGGTCAACGAGTTCATTGACCCCTGGTACCAGGAAGACACCGAGCTGGTGGTGGTCTGCGGTCGCCATCTACTGGCCGACAAGTACTTCCCGATCATCAATAAAACCCAGGCGCCGACCGAGATGCTCGCGGCCGACATCGTCACCAGCCAAAAGCGCATTGGCAACCTGCCAGCCGTTCGGGTACCGCATTTCCCGGCCAACGGCCTGCTGGTGACCCGTCTCGACAACCTGTCGTTGTACTGGCAGGAAGGTACCCGCCGCCGCACCGTCGTCGACAACGCCAAACGCGACCGCATCGAGAACTTCGAATCGGTCAATGAAAGCTATGTGATTGAAGACCTGGGCTGCGCTGCCATGGCCGAAAACATCACCCTGAGCTGAGGCTGACGATCATGACCAACCCCTGCCGTCGTCACTTTCAACGCGTTACAGCAGCCATCGAAGCGGCTGCTGTCGCCGGGCCGGCCATGACCATGGA
>NZ_NEIQ01000059.1:0-1511 GCF_002112765.1 Pseudomonas sp. B6(2017)
AGCCTAGCCTTCTCCGTCCCCCCTTCGCAGTAACACCAAGTACAGGAATATTAACCTGTTTCCCATCGACTACGCTTTTCAGCCTCGCCTTAGGGGTCGACTCACCCTGCCCCGATTAACGTTGGACAGGAACCCTTGGTCTTCCGGCGAGCGGGCTTTTCACCCGCTTTATCGTTACTTATGTCAGCATTCGCACTTCTGATACCTCCAGCAACCCTCACAGGCCACCTTCAACGGCTTACAGAACGCTCCCCTACCCAACAACGCCTAAGCGTCGCTGCCGCAGCTTCGGTGCATGGTTTAGCCCCGTTACATCTTCCGCGCAGGCCGACTCGACCAGTGAGCTATTACGCTTTCTTTAAATGATGGCTGCTTCTAAGCCAACATCCTGGCTGTCTATGCCTTCCCACATCGTTTCCCACTTAACCATGACTTTGGGACCTTAGCTGGCGGTCTGGGTTGTTTCCCTCTTCACGACGGACGTTAGCACCCGCCGTGTGTCTCCCGTGATAACATTCTTCGGTATTCGGAGTTTGCATCGGTTTGGTAAGCCGGGATGGCCCCCTAGCCGAAACAGTGCTCTACCCCCGAAGATGAGTTCACGAGGCGCTACCTAAATAGCTTTCGGGGAGAACCAGCTATCTCCCGGTTTGATTGGCCTTTCACCCCCAGCCACAAGTCATCCGCTAATTTTTCAACATTAGTCGGTTCGGTCCTCCAGTTAGTGTTACCCAACCTTCAACCTGCCCATGGCTAGATCACCGGGTTTCGGGTCTATACCTTGCAACTAATCGCCCAGTTAAGACTCGGTTTCCCTACGGCTCCCCTATACGGTTAACCTTGCTACAAAATATAAGTCGCTGACCCATTATACAAAAGGTACGCAGTCACACCACGAAGGTGCTCCCACTGCTTGTACGTACACGGTTTCAGGTTCTATTTCACTCCCCTCGCCGGGGTTCTTTTCGCCTTTCCCTCACGGTACTGGTTCACTATCGGTCAGTCAGGAGTATTTAGCCTTGGAGGATGGTCCCCCCATATTCAGACAGGATGTCACGTGTCCCGCCCTACTCATCGAACTCACGACCTGTGCATTTTAGTGTACGGGGCTATCACCCTTTGCTGCGCGACTTTCCAGACGCTTCCACTAACACACAAGCCGATTCAGGTTCTGGGCTCCTCCCCGTTCGCTCGCCGCTACTGGGGGAATCTCGGTTGATTTCTTTTCCTCGGGGTACTTAGATGTTTCAGTTCCCCCGGTTCGCCTCATGCCACTATGTATTCATGACATGATAGTGTGTCGAAACACACTGGGTTTCCCCATTCGGGTATCGCCGGTTGTAACGGTTCATATCACCTTACCGACGCTTTTCGCAGATTAGCACGCCCTTCATCGCCTCTGACTGCCTAGGCATCCACCGTGTACGCTTAGTCACTTAACCTCACAACCCGAAGATGTTTCCATCGTTCGCGCTGCAAACATTTGAGAGACTCTATGACAGGTTACTCTT
>NZ_NEIQ01000060.1:0-1505 GCF_002112765.1 Pseudomonas sp. B6(2017)
CAAACCACAGCCCCACAGCGGCAGATGGTGAACCTATGGGACTGAAGTTAAGCCGTGTCCTTGTAGCCACCCACCCTGGACCTTGGAATGAAAAGAATGCCTGACCGTCCCGACACCTGGGCCTGGCTCGCTGCCTGGCTCGAACAGAACTGGCCGGCCCTTTACTCCGGCATCCTGGCGCTGATCATCGCCGCCCTGCGTGTCATGTACGGCGGCGGCACCTGGCGCCGCATGCTGATCGAGGCGCCGCTCTGCGGAGCCCTGGCCCTGGCAGGCAGCCATGGCCTGGCGTTGCTGGGTATTCCATCTTCGACCGCCCCGTTCTTCGGCGGGGTGATCGGCCTGCTCGGCGTCGAAGGCACCCGCGCCGCGGCCCGCAAGTTCTTCAACCGCAAGGTAGATCAGCTATGACCACACTCCGCCACGGCGACCGCTCCCAGGCCGTCCGCACCCTGCAGAAGAACCTCAACAGCCACGGCGCCACCCTGGTGGTGGACGGCGACTACGGCGACGCGACAGAAAAAGCCGTGCGCGCCTTCCAGCTCCAGGCCGGCCTGGTGGTGGACGGTATCGCCGGCGAGAAGACCCAGGCCGCCCTGGCCGGGGACGATTGCAGCCAGTTGCTGAGGAACGCCGACCTGATCAGCGCCGCCCAGCGCCTGGACCTGCCCCTCGCGAGCGTCTATGCGGTCAACGAGGTGGAATCGAATGGCAAGGGCTTCTTCGCCAACGGCAAGCCGGCGATCCTGTTTGAACGGCATGTCATGTACCGCCAGCTCTGCACGCCTCGGCACCCTGAGGATGACGTCGCCGAACTGAAGCGCCACGCCGGCGAGCTCGCCGCGCAATACCCCGCGATCATCAACCCCAGCGCCGGTGGCTACACCGGCGGGACCGCTGAATATCAGCGCCTGGCCACGGCCCGCCTCATCGATGACACCGCGGCCCTGGAATCTGCCTCCTGGGGCGCCTTCCAGATCATGGGCTTTCACTGGAAGCGCCTGGGCTATGCCAGCGTCCAGGAGTTCGCCGCGGCGATGGCTGCGAGCGAGTCCCAGCAGTTCGACGCCTTCGTGCGCTTCATCGAAGCCGATCCGGCGTTGCACAAGGCCCTGAAAGCCCGCAAGTGGGCCGAATTCGCACGCCTGTACAACGGGCCGAACTATCAACGCAATCTGTACGACACCAAGCTCCAGCGCGCCTACGAGCGGCACAGCGCCTGCGGCTGTGGCCAGGAGGTTCCGGCATGATCGATCTCGAAGCGGTGCACAAGCTCAAGGTAGAAGACGGCGACCTGGTGGTCGTTCCAGCGAACACTACCCACAACGACATGCAGCAGTTGGCCGAGGCCCTGCAGTTTGTCGACCCGGGCTGTCGGGCGATTGTGATCCGCGGGCCGGTTGAACGCCTGGACCTGGCTGCAATGAACAAGCTGGGCTGGTACCGCGCATGACAGCGAAGGTCGCCTACCTCGAAATCTCCGGTCGCCTGACAGGGAAAACCAC
>NZ_NEIQ01000061.1:0-1426 GCF_002112765.1 Pseudomonas sp. B6(2017)
TCTCTCTAAAAACACCTTCGGTGTTGTAAGGTTAAGCCTCACGGATCATTAGTACTGGTTAGCTCAATGCATCGCTGCACTTACACACCCAGCCTATCAACGTCTTAGTCTTAAACGTTCCTTCAGGGGCCTTAAAGGCCCAGGGAAGACTCATCTTGAGGCAAGTTTCGCGCTTAGATGCTTTCAGCGCTTATCTTTTCCGCACTTAGCTACCGGGCAATGCCATTGGCATGACAACCCGAACACCAGTGGTGCGTTCACTCCGGTCCTCTCGTACTAGGAGCAACCCCTCTCAATCTTCCAACGCCCACGGCAGATAGGGACCGAACTGTCTCACGACGTTCTAAACCCAGCTCGCGTACCACTTTAAATGGCGAACAGCCATACCCTTGGGACCTACTTCAGCCCCAGGATGTGATGAGCCGACATCGAGGTGCCAAACACCGCCGTCGATATGAACTCTTGGGCGGTATCAGCCTGTTATCCCCGGAGTACCTTTTATCCGTTGAGCGATGGCCCTTCCATTCAGAACCACCGGATCACTAAGACCTACTTTCGTACCTGCTCGAGCCGTCACTCTCGCAGTCAAGCTAGCTTATGCCTTTGCACTAACCTCACGATGTCCGACCGTGATTAGCTAACCTTCGTGCTCCTCCGTTACTCTTTGGGAGGAGACCGCCCCAGTCAAACTACCCACCAGACACTGTCCTCACCCCAGATTATGGGGCCGAGTTAGAACATCAAACATTAAAGGGTGGTATTTCAAGGATGGCTCCACGCAGACTGGCGTCCACGCTTCAAAGCCTCCCACCTATCCTACACATCAAGGCTCAATGTTCAGTGTCAAGCTATAGTAAAGGTTCACGGGGTCTTTCCGTCTTGCCGCGGGTACACTGCATCTTCACAGCGAGTTCAATTTCACTGAGTCTCGGGTGGAGACAGCCTGGCCATCATTACGCCATTCGTGCAGGTCGGAACTTACCCGACAAGGAATTTCGCTACCTTAGGACCGTTATAGTTACGGCCGCCGTTTACTGGGGCTTCGATCAAGAGCTTCGCCTTGCGGCTGACCCCATCAATTAACCTTCCAGCACCGGGCAGGCGTCACACCGTATACGTCCACTTTCGTGTTTGCACAGTGCTGTGTTTTTATTAAACAGTTGCAGCCAGCTGGTATCTTCGACTGGCTTCAGCTCCATCCGCAAGGGACTTCACCTACATGCCAGCGTGCCTTCTCCCGAAGTTACGGCACCATTTTGCCTAGTTCCTTCACCCGAGTTCTCTCAAGCGCCTTGGTATTCTCTACCTGACCACCTGTGTCGGTTTGGGGTACGATTTAATGTTACCTGGAGCTTAGAGGATTTTCCTGGAAGCAGGGCATCAACTACTTCTGCACCGTAGTGCATCGTCATCACGCCTCAGGGTT
>NZ_NEIQ01000062.1:0-1376 GCF_002112765.1 Pseudomonas sp. B6(2017)
CCCAGGTAGTCCACCACCCCATCGGGGCGGCCACGGGTCAGGTCGCCACTGCGGTACACCCGGCTGCCCGGCGCGCCGAACGGATCGGGCACGAAGCGTTCGGCCGTCAGAGCCGGACGCTCCAGGTAACCCCGGGCCACGCCTTCGCCGCCCAGGTACAACTCACCCGCCACACCGATCGGTTGCAGGTTCAACTCGGCGTCCAGCACATAACCGCTGCGGTTGCCCAGCAGCGTGCCGATCGGGGCGTAGGCCGCACCGCATGGATCGTCCTTGCTCGCCTTCCACAGCAGCGGCGTGACCACGGTTTCGGTGGGGCCATAGCCGTTGAACAGGTAGGTCGGACGCAGTGCCCGCCAGGCCAGGTCGTAGCTGGCCTGGGCCACCGCATCACCACCGAAGCAGTACACCCGCACTGCCGGGGGATTACCGTCGCGCTCGGCGTGCTCGGCCAGCTGCTGCAGGTACACCGGTGGGAACACCCCCACGGTCACGCCGTGGCGATGCATCTGGGCGTAGGTCTGCTCCGGCAGCCACAGGTTGTCGTCGCGGATCAGCACCCGCGCACCATTGATCAGCGGGTGCATCCAGCCTTCATGGGAGCCGTCGAAGGCGAACGACATGAAGTGCAGCTCGCAATCGGCCGCGGTCATTTCGTAGCGCTCGCCGGTGGCGATGATGTGCGCCACCAGCGGCCCGTGGGACACCGCCACGCCCTTGGGCAGGCCGGTGGAACCGGAGGTGTAGATCACATACGCCAGGTTGTCACCGTCCAGCGTCACGTGCGGGGCGCTGTCGTCGTCACCACTCCACTGCTCGGTACGGTCCACCGCCAGGCTCTCCAGGCCTTCCGGCAGGGGCAGGCGCTGTTGCACCACCGAGTGGGTCAGCAGCAGTTGCGCGCGGCTGTCCTGCATCATGTACAGCAGGCGGTCCTCGGGGTATTCCACGTCCAGCGGCACGTACACGCCACCGGATTTCAGCACCGCCAGGAACGCCACCATGATCTCGGCGCTGCGCGGCATGGCGATCGCCACCCGCACTTCCGGGCCCACGCCACGGGCGATCAGGGCCCGGGCCAGGCGGTTGGCGCTGCGCTCCAGCTCGCCGTAGGTCAGCTGTTGCTCACCGAAGATCACCGCCACCGCCTCGGGAGTTTCCCGGGCACGGTCGGCCACCAGCTCGTGCACCAGGCGCGTGGCCGGGAAGCCAGAATCGGTCCGATCCCAGAGCTGGATGATCTGCCGCTGCTCCGCTTCGTCCAGCAGGTTCAACTGGCCGATGGCTTGCTGCTGGTCGGCGACCATCGCCTGCAGCAGGTTCTGCCAGTGGCGGGCCATGCGCTCGATGGTCGAGGCCTCGAACAGGTCGGTGGC
>NZ_NEIQ01000063.1:0-1157 GCF_002112765.1 Pseudomonas sp. B6(2017)
GTAGGTTTCCTTCCACTGGGTACCACCGATCGGCTGCAGGCCCTGTTCGTTGGTGAAGCTGGCCAGGGAGATCTGGCCGATCGGCTTGGTCTGCTCGTTGCTGAAGTTGGCCAGCATCACGCCACTGCCGTCGATGGTCAGGTTGGTGATCTGGCCAGTGGAGTAGCCGTTCTGCGCGACTACCGAGCGGGCAGTATCACCCAATACCGAACCGGTCTTGGTCATGTCGATCTTCACGCCACCCGCTGCAGCTATCGAGCCGTTGGGGACGAAGGTGCCATTGACCACGTTGCCCGGGGTCCAGCTGCCCATGACGATGCTGTTGCCACTTACCGTGAACGGGCTGGTGGCCGGCGCGGCTGGCGGCGTCAGGGACTGGAGCTTGCCCGAGGAATCGAACTTGATGGTGATCGGCGCCTGGTTGGCCATGCTGAAAGCCGTACCGTCGGGGTTGCGACCATCGATCAGGGTGTAGGTCACCCACTCGTTGGGATTGGACGTCTTGATCATGTACTGATCCATGACGTGCTTGTTGCCCTGGGAGTCATACACCGGGGTGCTGAACTGCTTGCTGTAGGTCTCGCTCTTGGTCGGATCGAACACATACGCCGGGGCCGGGGCCGTTGGGTTGACGTTGATCGGAGTTTCGCTGGAGTTCAGGTTGATGGTCGAGGAGATCGAATCGGTCGGCTTTGGCGCCAGGTTCGAAGTATCGATCCGCAGGTCGGTCAACACGCCGTTGATGATCTTGCCATTGGCATCCACGGCATAGCCTTGCAGGCGGGCAGTGCCGTCGCTGGTGGTGATGTAGCCTTCCTTGTCGGCCTTGAAGGCGCCGGCGCGGGTGTAGCTCAGCGAGCCATTGGTGCTCAGCACGAAGAACCCCTGGCCCTGGATACCCATGTCCAGCACGTTGCCGGTGTTGTTGATATCACCGTTGGTGAACTGCTGGGACACGTTGGCCAGGCGCACGCCGTTGCCCACTACCTGGGTACCGCTGCCCAGCTTGGTGGCCGAGTACACGTCGGCGAATTCCGCACGGGAAGACTTGAAGCCGGTGGTGGCGACGTTGGCGATGTTGTTGCCGGTCACGTCCAGTTGCTTGTTGGCAGCGTAGAGACCGCTAAGGCCGATATTGAAAGACATGTTCCACTCCT
>NZ_NEIQ01000064.1:0-1084 GCF_002112765.1 Pseudomonas sp. B6(2017)
CTGGCTAAAACCTACGGCGGTTCTGCACGTGCTTTCGACCAGATCGATAACGCGCCAGAAGAAAAAGCTCGTGGTATCACCATCAACACCTCTCACGTTGAGTATGACACCCCGACTCGTCACTACGCGCACGTTGACTGCCCAGGGCACGCCGACTACGTGAAAAACATGATCACCGGTGCTGCTCAGATGGACGGCGCGATCCTGGTAGTTGCTGCGACTGACGGCCCAATGCCTCAGACCCGTGAGCACATCCTGCTGGGTCGTCAGGTTGGCGTTCCTTTCATCATCGTATTCATGAACAAATGCGACATGGTTGATGATGAAGAGCTGCTGGAACTGGTAGAAATGGAAGTTCGCGAACTGCTGTCCGCGTACGACTTCCCAGGCGACGACCTGCCAGTGATCCGCGGTTCCGCGCTGAAAGCGCTGGAAGGCGAAGCTGAGTGGGAAGCGAAAATCATCGAACTGGCCGAAGCCCTGGACAGCTACATCCCAGAGCCAGAGCGTGCTATCGACAAGCCGTTCCTGCTGCCAATCGAAGACGTATTCTCCATCTCCGGTCGTGGTACCGTTGTTACCGGTCGTGTTGAGCGCGGTATCATCAAAGTTGGCGAAGAAGTTGAAATCGTTGGTATCAAAGACACCGTTAAGTCTACCTGTACTGGCGTTGAAATGTTCCGCAAACTGCTGGACGAAGGCCGTGCCGGTGAGAACGTAGGTGTTCTGCTGCGTGGTATCAAACGTGAAGAAATCGAACGTGGTCAGGTACTGGCTAAACCAGGCTCTATCAAGCCGCACACCCAGTTCGAATCTGAAGTGTACATCCTGAGCAAAGATGAAGGTGGTCGTCACACGCCATTCTTCAAAGGCTACCGTCCACAGTTCTACTTCCGTACTACTGACGTGACCGGTACCATCGAACTGCCAGAAGGCGTAGAGATGGTAATGCCAGGCGACAACGTGAACATGGTTGTAACCCTGATTCACCCAATCGCGATGGACGACGGTCTGCGTTTCGCAATCCGTGAAGGCGGCCGTACTGTAGGCGCTGGTGTTGTTGCTAAAGTTATCGCTTAATCGC
>NZ_NEIQ01000065.1:0-1063 GCF_002112765.1 Pseudomonas sp. B6(2017)
TTCCAGGGCTCGCTGGCGGCCATTCCCGCCGTCGACCTCGGCGCCGCGGTGATCCGCCAACTGCTGGCCCAGACCGGCATCGACCCGGCCCAGGTCGACGAAGTCATCATGGGCCAGGTGCTCACCGCCGGCGCCGGGCAGAACCCCGCACGCCAGGCCGCGATCAAGGCCGGCCTGCCCCATGCCGTGCCCGCCATGACCCTGAACAAGGTCTGCGGCTCCGGCCTCAAGGCCCTGCACCTGGCCGCCCAGGCCATCCGCTGCGGCGATGCCGAGGTGATCATCGCCGGCGGCCAGGAGAACATGAGCCTGGCCAACTACGTCCTGCCCGGCGCCCGCACCGGCCTGCGCATGGGCCACAGCCAGATGATCGACTCCATGATCAGCGATGGCCTGTGGGATGCCTTCAACGACTATCACATGGGCATCACCGCCGAGAACCTGGTGGAAAAATACGGCATCACTCGTGAAGCCCAGGACGCCTTCGCCGCCGACTCCCAGCGCAAGGCCGCCGCGGCCATCGAGGCCGGGCGCTTCGTCGACGAGATCACCCCGATCCAGATTCCCCAGCGCAAGGGCGAGCCCGTCACCTTCGCCACCGACGAACAACCCCGACCCGGCACCACCGCCGAGGCCCTGGCCAAGCTCAAGCCGGCGTTCAAGAAAGACGGCAGCGTCACCGCCGGCAACGCCTCGGCGCTGAACGACGGCGCCGCCGCCGTGATCCTGATGAGCGCCAGCAAGGCGCGGGCCCTGGGCCTGCCGGTACTGGCGAAGATCGCCGCCTACGCCAACGCCGGGGTCGATCCGGCGATCATGGGTATCGGCCCCGTCTCGGCCACCCGCCGCTGCCTGGAAAAGGCCGGCTGGAGCCTGGAGCAACTGGACCTGATCGAAGCCAACGAAGCCTTCGCCGCGCAGTCGCTGTCGGTGGCCAAGGAGCTTGCATGGGACCCAGCCAAGGTCAACGTCAACGGCGGCGCCATCGCCATCGGCCACCCCATCGGCGCGTCGGGCTGCCGGGTGCTGGTGACCCTGCTGCATGAAATGATCAAGCGCGATG
>NZ_NEIQ01000066.1:0-1060 GCF_002112765.1 Pseudomonas sp. B6(2017)
CAAGATCATCATCGGCGGCACCCCGACCATCAAGGGGCTGTCGGCAATCGATGCTGAGCTGGAGCTGTCGGACAAGCGTATTGGCCTGGTGCCGTGTCACGAATGCGGGCAGGCCCACGCGCTGAGCTTCGAACACCTGCACTGCGATGAAGACCCGCACTATTTCCATGAGGTCTACGGCAAGCGCCGTCCTGAAACGGCGTTCTATGTTTGCCCGCATTGCAGTGCCATCTGGGATGACCACCAGAAGAACGCGAACCTTAAGCGCGGGCGCTGGGAAGCGACCGCCGAGTTTCGCGGGATCGCCGGCTATATCATCAACGAGCTGTATGCCACGTTCCACGGCTCCCGCTTCGAAGTGCTGATGGAGAAGAAGCTGCAAGCCGAGCATGCCGCATCGAACGGGAACATTGGCCCGATGATCGCCTTTACCAACAGCTCGATGGGTGAAAGCTACGAGTACAAGAGCAACGCGCCCAAGACCGACGACCTGGAGAAACGCGCCGAGCCCTATGCCGAGCTGACCGCACCCAAGGGCGTGCTGCTGGTGACGGTGGGTGTAGACGTCCAGGGCGACCGCCTGGCCCTGGTGATTGTCGGCTGGGGCAGGGGGGAGGAGTCCTGGCGGTTGTACTGGGGCGAGTTGCCGGGCAACCCGATAGACCCCCATGACCCGGTCTGGTCTGAGCTGGACAAGATCATTTCCACACCGATTCCGGTGGATGGCGGCGCCCAGATCGCAGTGTCGGCGGTCAGCCTCGACAGCTCGGACGGCAACACCAGTGACGCGGTGTACACCTACGTGCGAGACCGCCAGCGCTTCAACATCATGGCGATCAAGGGCGCGTCCATCGACAGCCGAGACCGGGAGATCTTCACCAAGCCGGCGCAGTCCGCAGACACCACCCAGGACAACACGAAGGCCGCCAAGTACGGGCTGCGGGTGTTCATCATTGGCACACACAAGGCCAAGACGCTGATCGATGGCCGGATGCGGCTCACCGGCAGCGGGCCCGGCCGGATGCACTGGTACAGCGAGATCCGCGCGGACTATTACGAG
>NZ_NEIQ01000067.1:0-1044 GCF_002112765.1 Pseudomonas sp. B6(2017)
ATCGCGCTGCCCACGTCCTCGATCATCGGCCTGGTGGACACCTTCACCGAGGGGCCGGGCGTCAGCGCCAAGGCCAACGACCTGTTGTTGATCACCAGCGAGCGCGAAGCCATTGCGGCCTGGGGCCCGAATGCCGCGATCACCAAGGCCTGCCAGGCCATCTACCAGCGGGCCAAGGCGGTGATCGTCGCCTGTGGCGTGACCAAGGTCGAGGATGCCGAGCAGCAGGCTTCGGCGATCATCGGCGGCGTCCTGGCCAACGGCAAGCGCACCGGCCTGCAAGCGCTGCTGGACGGCAAGAGCCGTTTCAACGCCCAGCCACGCCTGCTGGTGGCACCCAAGCACAGTGCCACCCAGGCGGTCGGCACGGCCCTGGTGGGCCTGGCGGACAAGTTGCGCGGCCTGGCCATCATCGACGGCCCCAACAGCACCGATGAAGCAGCCATGGCCTACGCCAAGAACTTCGGTGCCAAGCGCGCGTTCATGGTCGACCCGGGCATCCAGTACTGGGACACCGCCGCCAGCGCCACTCTCGATGCCCCGGCCTCGGCCTGGGTCGCCGGCCTGTTCGCCTGGACCGACAACGAGTACGGCTTCTGGGCCTCGCCTTCGAACAAGGAGTTCGTCGGGGTCACCGGTACCTCCCGGGCCATCGAATTCCTCGACGGCGACGAGAGCTGCCGGGCCAACCTGCTGAACAACGCCAACATCACCACCATCATTCGTGACGCCGGCTTTCGTCTGTGGGGTAACCGCACGCTGTCCAGCGACCCCAAATGGGCCTTCGTCACCCGAGTGCGGACCATGGACATCGTCATGGACGCCATCCTCTACGGCCACAAGTGGGCAGTGGATCGGTCGATCACGGCCACCTATGTCAAGGACGTCACCGAGGGCCTGCAAGCCTTCATGCGCGACCTCAAGAACCAGGGGGCGATCATCAATTTCGAGGTCTATGCCGACCCCGAGTTGAACACCGCCAGCCAGCTGGAGCAGGGCAAGGTGTACTGGAACATCCGCTTCACCGACGTACCGCCTGCCGAG